>NZ_JAFMZZ010000014.1 GCF_017356245.1 Bordetella petrii | reverse complement strand
GACCTGCTCGAGACGATCGGGCAGGTGTTCGGTCCGCTGCGCGGGGGGCTGGCCATCGCGGTGGTGGTGGTGGGCGCGATGCTGGCGGCGACCACGGGGGTGGTGTCGGCCTCGGTGATCTCGATGGGGCTGATCTCGCTGCCGATCATGCTGCGCTACGGGTACGACAGGCGGCTGGCCTCGGGGGTGATCGCGGCCTCGGGCACGCTGTCGCAGATCATTCCGCCGTCGCTGGTGCTGATCATCCTGGCCGACCAGCTGGGCCGCTCGATCGGCGACATGTACCGCGCGGCGATGGTGCCGGGGTT
>NZ_JAFMZZ010000013.1 GCF_017356245.1 Bordetella petrii | reverse complement strand
TGCGACCCCGGGCAGTCCGGCCGAGGGCAACGTACTGGACAACGACAGCGACGTGGATGCCGGCGACCAGAGCGTGGTGTCGGCCATCCAGAACCCGGACAGCACCGTCGGCATCGTGGGCGGCGAGGCTGTCGGCCAATACGGCACGCTGACGCTGCAGGCCGACGGCTCGTACCGCTACGAGGTCGACGATACGCTGGCAGCGGTGCAACAGCTGCGCGCGGGCCAGTCGCTGCAGGAAACCTATACCTACACCGTCCAGGATCTGGCCGGGCTGACGCATACGGCCACGCTGACCATCACCATCGC
>NZ_JAFMZZ010000012.1 GCF_017356245.1 Bordetella petrii | reverse complement strand
TCCACATCGGTATCGTTGGCCAGCACCGAGCCCGTGGCATCGACCGCCGGCGAGATCGCCGTGGCCGGCGTGGCCGCGTCCGTATCGTCCTGCGCCTGCGGCGCGTCGTAGCTGCCGGCGATGGTGATGGTCAGCGTGGCCGTATGCGTCAGCCCGGCCAGATCCTGGACGGTGTAGGTATAGGTTTCCTGCAGCGACTGGCCCGCGCGCAGCTGCTGCACCGCCGCCAGCGTATCGTCGACCTCGTAGCGGTACGAGCCATCGGCCTGCAGGATCAGCGTGCCATACTGGCCGACAGCCTCGCCGCCCACGATGCCGGCGGTGCTGCCCGGGTTCTGGATGGCCGACACCACGCTCTGGTCGCCGGCATCCACGTCGCTGTCGTTGTCCAGTACGTTGCCCTCGGCCGGACTGCCCGGGGTCGCATTATCCGTGCCGCCGGCTTCCACGGCGGCGCC
>NZ_JAFMZZ010000011.1 GCF_017356245.1 Bordetella petrii | reverse complement strand
GCCGCTGGAGCAAGCCTGAGCAGCGTGCTGGGCTATCTGCTGAAGCCCGAGCCAGGCGCTACTGCGGAAGAGGTGGAGGCGAGAAGCAACCTGCTGAACGGCCTGGTCGCCGGCGTGATCACCGGACTCGGAGGAGACGCCGCCACCGCCAGCGCGGCGGCGCGCATCGAGGCCGACAACAATACGTTCTATCGTAACCGGACGTCGGTGGCGAAGGAGACTGCCGCGCAACGGGCCGAACTGGAGCAGGCGCTGCTCAGTGGGCAGATAAGCAACGAGGCCTACGAGAAGAATATCAAGACGCTGGACGCGTCATCGGCGAAGATCGACGCGCTGATGACCCTGTACGACGTACAAAGTGCCTCAGGGCTGTCGCAAGTTCTGGGGCAGATGTCGTCCGCACACGTGGCCTTGCTGGCCGATGCGGTGGGCGGGTTACTGGCAGTGCCGGGGATGGCCGGCTCGGCGTACGAGCTGATCACCGGACACACTGTGGCCAGCCAGGAGGA
>NZ_JAFMZZ010000010.1 GCF_017356245.1 Bordetella petrii | reverse complement strand
CAGCTGCGCGCGGGCCAGTCGCTGCAGGAAACCTATACCTACACCGTCCAGGATCTGGCCGGGCTGACGCATACGGCCACGCTGACCATCACCATCGCCGGCAGCTACGACGCGCCGCAGGCGCAGGACGATACGGACGCGGCCACGCCGGCCACGGCGATCTCGCCGGCGGTCGATGCCACGGGCTCGGTGCTGGCCAACGATACCGATGTGGATGCGGGCGACACCCAGGCGGTCGACGGCATCCGGGCGGGTTCGGGCAGCGACGGATTCACGGAAATTGGCGATGGGGCCACGCAGCGTATCGATGGCCTGTACGGCTGGCTGGATATCGCCGCCGACGGCACCTATACCTACCATGCCGACGAAACCAATGCAGCGGTGGCAGCCTTGGCGGCCGGCGAGCAGCTGCAGGATGTCTTCACCTACCGCGTCATCGATGGCGGTGGACTGACGGACCAGGCCGAACTGCGAATCACCATCAATGGGGCCAACGATATCCCGACAGCCAACGATGATGCCGCCGATGCGGTCGAAGCCGGCGG
>NZ_JAFMZZ010000009.1 GCF_017356245.1 Bordetella petrii | reverse complement strand
CCGACGATGGCATGCAACGCGGCCCGAGCCGCTTCGACGTTGGCCCCAGAACCCATGCCATCCGCAATGCGCTTGACCTCGCTCGCCGCCAGCCCCTGCAGGTAGTTCACCACCGCGGCTTGCACGAACTCACTGGTCGCACCCGTCACATTGCCGCTGGCCGCACCCATCACCGCCGTCATCCAGCGGCGATACTTGCCGCCCGGGCCCCACTCCCGTTTCAGTCGTTCGGCTTCAGCCCGGGCCTGATCACGTTCCGCCTTCGACAGCGTGGCGTCATCGGCCCGATCGTTCAGCGCATCGACCTCCTTGGCCCGATTCACCAGAAACTGCCCCAGCTGCCGGTTCGCCTCCGACACGATCTCGAAGCCCGCTTCGATCTGCTCCTTGTCGAAGATCGGATCCAGCGTGTTCAGCGTGTCCGATGTGTCCCAGTTCACCGACGCCACGGCCTGGTCTGCCGTCTGCCCTGTCAGCGCTTTCTGTCCCGCTTCGTCACGGATCTCGATCGCGCCGTCGCTGATGGCGCTTTGCGTGGTCGAACTGGCGTCTCCGCTGGCCGCCGCCACTACCGGCATGCCCAGGCCCAGCCCCCCGCCGGTGCTGGGCACCGAGGTGCCGTGCTCCTTGGTGGCTCCGCCCGCGACTTCGTTGTCCTTGGTGG
>NZ_JAFMZZ010000008.1 GCF_017356245.1 Bordetella petrii | reverse complement strand
GTCAGCTGCTGGGCCGGCACTTCGATGACTTCGCCCGCGTTGATCTTGAACACCGATACCGCCTCGGCCAGCCGCTGCGCCTGCTCCTGCAGCGAACCTGCCGCCGCGGCCGCCTCTTCCACCAGCGCCGCGTTCTGCTGCGTCACCTCGTCCATCTGCGACACCGCCCGGTTCACCTGGTCGATACCCCCCGACTGCTCTTCCGAGGCCGCCGAAATCTCGCCCATGATGTCCGTCACTCGCTTGACCGAGGCCACGATCTCCTGCATCGTCGCCCCCGCCCGCTCCACCTGCTGCGAGCCCGTGCCCACCTTGCTTACCGAGTCCTCGATCAGCACCTTGATCTCTTTGGCCGCCTGCGCGCTGCGCTGCGCCAGCGAACGGACCTCGCCCGCCACCACCGCAAAGCCCTTGCCCTGCTCGCCCGCGCGCGCCGCTTCCACCGCCGCGTTCAGCGCCAGTATGTTCGTCTGGAACGCGATACCGTCGATCACCGACACAATCTCGGAAATCTTGCGCGAACTCGCCGAGATCCCCTCCATCGTGCTCACCACCTCCGACACCGCCGCGCCGCCGCGCTCGGCCACATCCGAGGCGCTGGCCGCCAGCTGGTTCGCCTGGCGTGCGTTGTCCGCGTTCTGCTTGACCGTCGAGGCCAGCTCTTCCATCGACGCCGCCGTCTCTTCCAGCGACGCCGCCTGCTGCTCAGTGCGGCTGCTCAGGTCCGTGTTGCCCGCCGATATCTCGCGCGAGCCCACGTTGATCTCGTCCACTCCGCGTCGCACCTGCGACACCGTGCGCGCCAGGTTCTCCTGCATGCGCTTGAGCGCCGCGAACAGCTGGCCGATCTCGTTGCTGTTGCGCACTTCCACCCGCGCCGTCAGGTCGCCCGCGGCCATGCGGTCGAAATGCTGGCCGGC
>NZ_JAFMZZ010000007.1 GCF_017356245.1 Bordetella petrii | reverse complement strand
TTAGGCGATGATTTTGGCGACGACGCCGGCGCCGACGGTACGGCCGCCTTCACGGATGGCGAAGCGCAGGCCTTCTTCCATGGCGATCGGCGCCAGCAGCTTGACCGTCATCGACACGTTGTCGCCCGGCAGCACCATTTCCTTGTCCTTGGGCAGCTCGATCGAGCCCGTCACGTCCGTCGTGCGGAAGTAGAACTGCGGGCGATAGCCGTTGAAGAACGGCGTATGACGCCCGCCTTCTTCCTTGGACAGGATGTACACCTCGGCGGTGAACTCCGTGTGCGGCGTGATCGAACCCGGCTTGGCCAGCACCTGGCCACGCTCGACGTCTTCACGCTTGGTGCCGCGCAGCAGAATACCCACGTTGTCGCCCGCCTGGCCCTGGTCCAGCAGCTTGCGGAACATCTCCACGCCCGTGCAGGTCGTCTTCACCGTCGGCTTGATGCCCACGATTTCGATTTCTTCGCCAACCTTGACCAGACCGCGCTCGATACGGCCCGTGACCACCGTGCCGCGACCCGAGATCGAGAACACGTCTTCGACCGGCATCAGGAACGCGCCATCAACCGCACGCTCCGGCGTCGGGATGTACGTGTCCAGCGCCTCGGCCAGCTTCAGGATCGCCTGCTCGCCCAGCTCGCCCTTGTCGCCTTCGAGCGCCAGCTTGGCCGAACCCTTCACGATCGGCGTGTCATCGCCCGGGAAGTCGTACTTCGACAGCAGCTCGCGAACTTCCATTTCCACCAGCTCGAGCAGCTCCGCGTCATCGACCATGTCCGCCTTGTTCAGGAACACGATGATGTACGGCACGCCCACCTGGCGGCTCAGCAGAATGTGCTCGCGCGTCTGCGGCATCGGGCCGTCCGCGGCCGAACACACCAGGATCGCGCCGTCCATCTGCGCCGCGCCCGTGATCATGTTCTTCACATAGTCCGCGTGACCCGGGCAGTCAACGTGCGCGTAGTGACGCTTCTCCGTCTCGTATTCCACGTGCGCCGTGTTGATCGTGATGCCGCGCGCCTTCTCTTCCGGCGCCGCGTCAATCTGGTCGTAGCCACGGGCTTCACCGCCAAACTTGTTCGACAGCACGGTCGTGATCGCCGCCGTCAACGTCGTTTTGCCGTGGTCAACGTGACCAATCGTACCCACGTTCACGTGCGGCTTGGTACGTTCAAACTTGCCTTTTGCCATG
>NZ_JAFMZZ010000006.1 GCF_017356245.1 Bordetella petrii | reverse complement strand
CAGGTGTCTGGCTCCGCAGATACCGTCTTGGCGGTCAAGGGCTTAAGGCGTAATCAGAGCGATATGGAGTGCGGCTCTTGAGTACGCCGAAGCATAAGTGAGCGAGCTTTCGCATGGCCGCGCCCAGCGCGGCCATTTTGCTTTTACCCGCGTTGAGCAAGCGAGCGTAAAGCGCCTGTATATGCGGGTTGTGCCGTACCGCGACGACCGCTGCCATGTAGAGCGTGGCCCGTACTCGCGCCGGGCCGGTCTTGGATAGACGAGGCCGGCCATTCAGGCTGCTGCCCGATTGGCGCTGCACCGGTACAACGCCTAGATAAGCGGCCAGCGCCTGCGGTGAGTCGATGCGCCGGTTATGCATGATCGACAGAATGGCATTGCCGGTCTGCGGGCCAACGGCCGGGATACTGCTCAATAGCTCCCGGTCTCCCTTCAGGTCGGGGTGGCGATCGATGTGGTCGTCAATGGCGCGCTCCAGGCGCTTGATCTCTTCACGCAGGAACGCCACGGTCTTGGCGATCGAACCGGCCACCAGCTCCGGAGAGCGGCCAAACTCGCTTTTCTCCTGGCGGTTGAGCTCGCGTTGCAGGTCTTTGGCCAAGGCTTCACGCCGGGCCAGCAGTGCACGCAATTGCCGCGCATGCAGCGGCGCGGGCTGCCAAGCCGGTGGGCGCACTACCTGGCCGTAGCGGGCCAGCATGTAGCTGTCGATCTCATCGGTTTTCGAGCGCACCGCCAAGGCGCGGGCAAAGTCGCGTGCCTGTGCCGGATTGATCATCGAAACCGTGGTTCCTGCGTCGTGCAATGCCGTGCCGGCCTGCTCATGGTAGGGGCCGGTCGGCTCAAGCACGGCGTGCAATTGCTCCGGTGTAGCGCCTTGCTTGGCGCACCAGCCCACCAAGGCCTGGATGCCCGCGGCCGTGTTGGGCACCACTTTGGTCTTGCGCTTGTCGCCTTCGGCGCTCAGCAAGGCACAATTGAGCTTCGCCTTGGAGACGTCAATTCCTAGAAAAAACATAGACTTGGGCTCCTCAAAAAGAATCCCCTCAACCCACTGTGCCCACTTACCTTGTACATGCAGGGTCCTGGCCCTAGGCTACCGTTCAGTGTTCAGCTGGCTTACAGGGGGCGGTTCCGGGGCTTCATCTGCGGAGCAAAGTCCACGCTTTCGGTGCCAGAACAAGCTCACCGGAACCGCTGTGGTGATAGCTAATCACCACAAGTGCCAAGATACAAGGTGCCAGACACCG
>NZ_JAFMZZ010000005.1 GCF_017356245.1 Bordetella petrii | reverse complement strand
TATAGTCTCGCTCCTTCGCTGCCGGGATGGCGGGTTTATCCAGGTAGGGGGCCGTGGTGTTGGTGCGCGGCGGCGGGTGCGGGGCCTTCGGGCGTTGTTGCACAAGCTGCAAAAATCGTGCTAATATTTCGGGCTTCGCAGTTGGCAATACAGTTCGGGTTAACCCTTACAAATTGCGGGCTGGCGAGGCAAGGTAGGAAGGAAGCGAGGATGTCGAAGCGGCGCAGCCGATTTGACAGGGTTCAAAAAAGGCCCCATAATCTCGTTTCTGTGCTGAACGAACTGCGAAGCGGGGTTCGGCACGAAGCGGTACCTGTTCTTTAACAACGAAACAACCGATAAGTGTGGGCGCTTGAGTGATGCGGCCCGCGGCGCGCTTGGCAACAAGGGTGCTGCAAGCCAAAGAGAAATCAGGCGCTCGCATGAAAGTGAAGTACCAAGAATGTCAAACAGAGATGTTGGCTCATTCAAGGAACCTCATTTTCTTTGAGCGAAGTGCCATTGCTGAGGCAGTGGTGCGCGAACTACAGAGATTGAACTGAAGAGTTTGATCCTGGCTCAGATTGAACGCTAGCGGGATGCTTTACACATGCAAGTCGAACGGCAGCGCGGACTTCGGTCTGGCGGCGAGTGGCGAACGGGTGAGTAATGTATCGGAACGTGCCCAGTAGCGGGGGATAACTACGCGAAAGCGTAGCTAATACCGCATACGCCCTTATGGGGAAAGCGGGGGACCTTCGGGCCTCGCACTATTGGAGCGGCCGATATCGGATTAGCTAGTTGGTGGGGTAAAGGCTCACCAAGGCGACGATCCGTAGCTGGTTTGAGAGGACGACCAGCCACACTGGGACTGAGACACGGCCCAGACTCCTACGGGAGGCAGCAGTGGGGAATTTTGGACAATGGGGGCAACCCTGATCCAGCCATCCCGCGTGTGCGATGAAGGCCTTCGGGTTGTAAAGCACTTTTGGCAGGAAAGAAACGGCTCTGGTTAATACCTGGGGCAACTGACGGTACCTGCAGAATAAGCACCGGCTAACTACGTGCCAGCAGCCGCGGTAATACGTAGGGTGCAAGCGTTAATCGGAATTACTGGGCGTAAAGCGTGCGCAGGCGGTTCGGAAAGAAAGATGTGAAATCCCAGGGCTTAACCTTGGAACTGCATTTTTAACTACCGGGCTAGAGTGTGTCAGAGGGAGGTGGAATTCCGCGTGTAGCAGTGAAATGCGTAGAGATGCGGAGGAACACCGATGGCGAAGGCAGCCTCCTGGGATAACACTGACGCTCATGCACGAAAGCGTGGGGAGCAAACAGGATTAGATACCCTGGTAGTCCACGCCCTAAACGATGTCAACTAGCTGTTGGGGCCTTCGGGCCTTGGTAGCGCAGCTAACGCGTGAAGTTGACCGCCTGGGGAGTACGGTCGCAAGATTAAAACTCAAAGGAATTGACGGGGACCCGCACAAGCGGTGGATGATGTGGATTAATTCGATGCAACGCGAAAAACCTTACCTACCCTTGACATGTCTGGAATGCCGAAGAGATTTGGCAGTGCTCGCAAGAGAACCGGAACACAGGTGCTGCATGGCTGTCGTCAGCTCGTGTCGTGAGATGTTGGGTTAAGTCCCGCAACGAGCGCAACCCTTGTCATTAGTTGCTACGAAAGGGCACTCTAATGAGACTGCCGGTGACAAACCGGAGGAAGGTGGGGATGACGTCAAGTCCTCATGGCCCTTATGGGTAGGGCTTCACACGTCATACAATGGTCGGGACAGAGGGCTGCCAACCCGCAAGGGGGAGCCAATCCCAGAAACCCGATCGTAGTCCGGATCGCAGTCTGCAACTCGACTGCGTGAAGTCGGAATCGCTAGTAATCGCGGATCAGCATGTCGCGGTGAATACGTTCCCGGGTCTTGTACACACCGCCCGTCACACCATGGGAGTGGGTTTTACCAGAAGTAGTTAGCCTAACCGCAAGGGGGGCGATTACCACGGTAGGATTCATGACTGGGGTGAAGTCGTAACAAGGTAGCCGTATCGGAAGGTGCGGCTGGATCACCTCCTTTAAGAGCTGGCTGTTATTGCTTGAAGCGTCCACGCTTATCGGTTGTTTGTATGTGTAGCTGGGATCGGTTGTGAGCGTGGGTGAGAGGGGAATGCCTCCCTGAGCCGCAATCCTGACTGCTGATCCGAAGAGGGTTTTTTGGGTCTGTAGCTCAGTCGGTTAGAGCACCGTCTTGATAAGGCGGGGGTCGTTGGTTCGAATCCAACCAGACCCACCAGGTATCGCGATGCGGAGGATCCGTGTTGGGGTATGGGGGTGTAGCTCAGCTGGGAGAGCGCCTGCTTTGCAAGCAGGATGTCATCGGTTCGATCCCGTTCACCTCCACCATTGAGCCCAGAGGCCAACGCGTAGGGTTGCGAGTCAGTCTTACGCGTTGGGTTTTGCCCAATGAAGCTATACGAGTTCTTTAACAATTTGGAAGAAGCACAACGAAAGTGTGTTCATGAAGTAGCCGGGTGCGCCTGGTGAATATGAGCACGGGTTGTGATTGCATAGATTTAGTTCCAAGTTCTCAAGGTCTGATCGAAGGATGATCAGAGCTGCTTTGAAACTTATGAACGGCACAAACGCGAAACATATCAGCGTCCTATAAGACGGTAGTGTTATAGGATCAAGCGACTAAGTGCATATGGTGGATGCCTTGGCGATCACAGGCGATGAAGGACGTGGTAGCCTGCGAAAAGCTGCGGGGAGCTGGCAAACAAGCTTTGATCCGCAGATGTCCGAATGGGGAAACCCACCGCGTAAGCGGTATCCCACACTGAATCCATAGGTGTGCGGAGGCGAACCGGGTGAACTGAAACATCTCAGTAACTCGAGGAACAGACATCAACCGAGATTCCGAAAGTAGTGGCGAGCGAAATCGGAAGAGCCTTTACGATTTAGCAGATCAGGTAGTCGAACGGAATGGAAAGTCCGGCCGTAGCAGGTGATAGCCCTGTAGACGAAATCTGGTTTGTGGAACTAGGCGTAAGAGAAGTAGGGCGGGACACGTGAAATCCTGTCTGAAGATGGGGGGACCATCCTCCAAGGCTAAATACTCGTGATCGACCGATAGTGAACCAGTACCGTGAGGGAAAGGCGAAAAGAACCCCGGAAGGGGAGTGAAATAGATCCTGAAACCGTATGCATACAAACAGTCGGAGCCTCTTAATGGGGTGACGGCGTACCTTTTGTATAATGGGTCAGCGACTTACATTCAGTGGCGAGCTTAACCGAATAGGGAAGGCGTAGCGAAAGCGAGTCCGAATAGGGCGAATCAGTCGCTGGGTGTAGACCCGAAACCAGATGATCTACCCATGGCCAGGTTGAAGGCACGGTAACACGTGCTGGAGGACCGAACCCACTAGTGTTGAAAAACTAGGGGATGAGCTGTGGATAGGGGTGAAAGGCTAAACAAATCTGGAAATAGCTGGTTCTCTCCGAAAACTATTTAGGTAGTGCCTCAAGTATGACTGCGGGGGGTAGAGCACTGTTATGGCTAGGGGGTCATGGCGACTTACCAAACCATGGCAAACTCCGAATACCCGCAAGTCCAGCTTGGGAGACAGAGCACCGGGTGCTAACGTCCGGACTCAAGAGGGAAACAACCCAGACCGCCAGCTAAGGTCCCGAATTATCGCTAAGTGGGAAACGAAGTGGGAAGGCATAGACAGTCAGGAGGTTGGCTTAGAAGCAGCCATCCTTTAAAGAAAGCGTAATAGCTCACTGATCGAGTCGTCCTGCGCGGAAGATGTAACGGGGCTCAAGCGATAAACCGAAGCTGCGGGTGTGTACTTTTAGTACACGCGGTAGGAGAGCGTTCTGTAAGCCTGCGAAGGTGGCTTGTAAAGGCTGCTGGAGGTATCAGAAGTGCGAATGCTGACATGAGTAGCGATAAAGGGGGTGAAAAGCCCCCTCGCCGTAAGTCCAAGGTTTCCTGCGCAACGTTCATCGGCGCAGGGTGAGTCGGCCCCTAAGGCGAGGCAGAGATGCGTAGCTGATGGGAAGCTGGTTAATATTCCAGCACCGTCGTACAGTGCGATGGGGGGACGGATCGCGGAAGGTCATCAGGGTGTTGGATGTCCCTGTTGCTGCATTGGAGAAGGCGCTTTAGGCAAATCCGGGCGCGTAATTCAAGGGTGTGGCACGAGATCCCATGTGGATCGAAGTGATTGGAAGTGGTTCCAAGAAAAGCCTCTAAGCTTCAGCTGTACGAGACCGTACCGCAAACCGACACAGGTGGACGGGATGAATATTCCAAGGCGCTTGAGAGAACTCAGGAGAAGGAACTCGGCAAATTGATACCGTAACTTCGGGAGAAGGTATGCCCCGGTAGGGTGATGCGCCTGCGCGCAGAGCTTGAAGGGGCCGCAGAGAATCGGTGGCTGCGACTGTTTATTAAAAACACAGCACTCTGCCAAGACGAAAGTCGACGTATAGGGTGTGACGCCTGCCCGGTGCCGGAAGGTTAAGTGATGGGGTGCAAGCTCTTGATCGAAGCCCCGGTAAACGGCGGCCGTAACTATAACGGTCCTAAGGTAGCGAAATTCCTTGTCGGGTAAGTTCCGACCTGCACGAATGGCGTAACGATGGCCACACTGTCTCCTCCTGAGACTCAGCGAAGTTGAAGTGTTTGTGATGATGCAATCTACCCGCGGCTAGACGGAAAGACCCCATGAACCTTTACTGTAGCTTTGCATTGGACTGTGAACCGGCCTGTGTAGGATAGGTGGGAGGCGCGGAAACCGAGTCGCCAGATTCGGTGGAGCCGACCTTGAAATACCACCCTGGTTTGTTTGCGGTTCTAACCTTGGTCCGTTATCCGGATCGGGGACAGTGCATGGTAGGCAGTTTGACTGGGGCGGTCTCCTCCCAAAGCGTAACGGAGGAGTTCGAAGGTACGCTAGGTACGGTCGGAAATCGTGCTGATAGTGCAATGGCATAAGCGTGCTTGACTGTGAGACTGACAAGTCGAACAGGTGCGAAAGCAGGACATAGTGATCCGGTGGTTCTGAATGGAAGGGCCATCGCTCAACGGATAAAAGGTACTCTGGGGATAACAGGCTGATACCGCCCAAGAGTTCATATCGACGGCGGTGTTTGGCACCTCGATGTCGGCTCATCTCATCCTGGGGCTGTAGCCGGTCCCAAGGGTATGGCTGTTCGCCATTTAAAGAGGTACGTGAGCTGGGTTTAAAACGTCGTGAGACAGTTTGGTCCCTATCTGCCGTGGGCGTTGGATACTTGACGGAGCCTGCTCCTAGTACGAGAGGACCGGAGTGGACGTACCTCTGGTGTACCGGTTGTCATGCCAATGGCATTGCCGGGTAGCTAAGTACGGAAGAGATAACCGCTGAAGGCATCTAAGCGGGAAACTCGTCTGAAGATTAGGTATCCCGGGGGCTAGACCCCCCTGAAGGGTCGTTCGAGACCAGAACGTTGATAGGTCGGGTGTGGAAGCGCAGTAATGCGTTGAGCTAACCGATACTAATTGCCCGTGCGGCTTGATCCTATAACTCTGCGGGTTTTATACAAGACCTGGTATGAGATAGCGTTCGAGTGCCGTTCAATAGATAAATACCTTCACAATCGCTGCCAGGCCAACGCGCCTGGCCAGCTCGATGTGCTTCTTCCAATTCCGGGCGCGCTGCCCTTCGCAGCCCGCCCAGCCAGCTACGCTTGACGACCATAGCAAGGTGGACCCACTCCTTCCCATCCCGAACAGGACAGTGAAACGCCTTCGCGCCGATGATAGTGGACTTCCCGTCTGTGAAAGTAGGTCATCGTCAGGCTCTTATCCCACAAAACCCCAGCACGCATCCGTGCTGGGGTTTTGTCTTTGCGG